>NZ_JBHVRT010000007.1:273545-294227 GCF_042885555.1 Kitasatospora sp. NPDC058048
CTCGCCCCCGCGCCGGGCGCGGACGGGCGCAGCGTCCGGGCGGCCTGGGTCCGCTCCCCCCCCCGGTCGCGGGCGGGGGCGGCCTCCGCCCCCCGCGACCGTGCCGCTCCAGCAGCCACTCGACCCTCCCGCGGCACCTACGGTCAGGGCCCCCCGGGCCACCGCACCGCCGCCCGCGCGTCGAGGCCGACGGCCATGACGGCGTCGACGGCCACCGGCGCACCATGCCCGGCCGGCCCCTCCGGCCGGCCCCTCCGCCCGTTACCGGAGCTGCCGCAGACGGGAGTTGGCGATGTTGCGGGTGCGCCGGGTGCGGCCGTTCCCGGCGAGCAGGCCCAGCGTGGCCCGGTCGGACGACTCCTCGGCGAGGCGTCCCTGGAGCCAGTTCTCCGCCGCGAGCAGCTGCTCCTCCTCCCACGGCTCGTCCAGGGCCGTCGCCCGCAGCAGCGCCCAGTTCCGCAGGCGCCGGGCGGTGAACGCGTCGGTGGCCACGACGCCCGCCAGCTCACGTCGCCAGGCCGGGAAGCCCGGGTCCGTCAGCAGTTCCGCCGCGCGCCGGTCCAGGTACTCGCAGACCGCGCAGCTCGCCATCGGGCGATCGGGGTCGGTGAGCACCCGGGCCGCGAGGGCGGCCGCGTCCTCCGGAGCCACGTCCGCGAAGGCCCGGCGGTAGCGTGCGAACCGCACGTGCTCGTCCGGCTCGAAGCCGTCCGCACCGGCCGCTGCTGTCTCGCTCACCGGGGTTCCCTCTTCCGTCCTGTCGTGGCCGTTTGCCCGCCCGATGATCGCACGGCCGGCGGAGTGCGGGTCCGGCGCCGCCGTCGGCGGCCTCCTTGACCTGAAGTCGGCTTGAGCTTCTAGCCTTCACCCGATCGATCGTCGGGCGACAGGAGAGACCGCATGATTCTCGTGACCGGAGCCACCGGCAACATCGGACGTTCCCTGCTGGAGGAGCTGCGGGCCTTCGGGGCCGGCCCCCTGCGGGGCCTCACCCGGGACGGTGCCCGGGCCCGGTTCCCCGAGGGCGTGGAGGTGCGTGAGGGCGACCTCGCCGACCCGGCCTCCCTGGCGCCCGCCCTCGACGGGGTGCGCTCGCTGTTCCTGGTGTCGCGGATCGGCTCCGATGCCGGGATCCTCGACGCCGCCCGCCGCGCCGGCGTCGAGCACGTGGTGCTGGTGTCGTCCGTCACCGTCGAGACGCATCCGCACCTGGGCCCCGCCCGGGAGAACGCCGACGTCGAGCGGCTGGTCAGGGGCAGCGGCATGGCGTGGACGGTCCTGCGGCCGACCCAGTTCGCCTCCAACGCCCTGTGGTGGGCGTCGGCGATCCGTGAGCGGGGGACGGTCCGCGTGCCGTACGCGGACACCGGTCTGCCCACGATCCACCCGGCGGACGTCGCGGCGGTGGCGCGGGTGGCGCTGACCGGGCCTGGCCACCGGGGACGGGTGTACGCGCTGACCGGGCCGGAGCGGGTGACGGCCCGGCAGCAGGTGGCGGCCATCGCGGCGGCCCTCGGGCGGGCCGTGCCCCTCGCGGTGATCGGCCGGGCGGAGGCCCGGCGGGAGCTGGCCGAGGTCCTGGGAGCCGAGGCGGCGGACGCGGTGCTCGACCTGACGGGCGGGGACGTCAACGACGGCCTGATGGAGGTGCGCGACACCGTCGAGCGGGTCACCGGATCCCCCGCCAGGCCGTTCCACCACTGGGTCGCCGAGAACGTCGCCGCCTTCCGCTGACGATCCCCCCGCCCGGGCCGGGCACGCCCCGCCCGGCCCGCAGCCCCGGCGCTCAGCCGATGGTCACCACCCGGGCCCACTCCGGCGGGGTGTCCGGCCGGTAGTCCGGCCGGTTCTCGTTGTACCGGACCGGCCTCGGGAAGAGGCCGACCACGGTGCGGCAGGGCGGGGCGGCGGAGGGCCACGGGGTCTGGCCGTCGGTCAGGACCACCACCACGTCCGGGCGGGGGTGGCCGCGCAGGGCGGTGCGGAAGCCGGTGCGCAGGTCGGTGCCGCCGCCACCGATCAGCGGGATGCCCTCGGCCCGGCAGAGCCGGTGGACGGCCTCGGCAGCCGCGTCGCAGGGGACCACGGTGACCTGGTCGCGGCGGCCGCCGACAGCCCGGCCGATCGCCGCGACCTCCAGCAGTGCGCTGCCCAGCTCCTCGTCCGAGACCGACCCGGAGGTGTCGATGATCACCGAGACCCGCGGTGGGCGCCGCCGAAGGCTCGGCAGCAGAACGCCCGGCACCCCGGCCGAGCGGCGGGCGGGGCGGCCGTAGCTGTAGTCCTCGCCCGCGCCGGGGCCCGAGACCGCCGAGCGCACGGCCGCGCCCAGCAACTGCCGCCACGGCTGCGGCGGGTGGAACGCCTCCTCGGCCCAGCGCTTCCAGCCGGCCGGGGCGGTGCCGGGGCGGGCCCGGATGCCCTCGGCGACCCGGAAGCGGACGGCGTCGCGCTCCTGGGCGGTGAGCCCGTGGGCGCCGTCGGGGCCGAGCTCCCACGGGCGGTCCAGGCCGTCGGCGCCGCTGCCGCACTCCAGCCAGGCGGCCTGCAGGCTGCGCGGGTGGAAGCGGTACCGGCGCAGGTACTCCTCCATGAGCAGTCCGTCCGGCAGCAGGAGCATCACCGGCCGGACGGCGCCGGCCGGGCGGGCCAGTCCGTCCCCGTACACGTCGTCGTTGATCTCGCAGTCGGCGGCGATGTTCATCCGCAGCCGGGCGGCCGGGCCCTCCAGGCCGAGCTCCCGGGCGATCCGGTCGCCGCGTCCGTGGTGGTCGCGCAGCAGGTGCGAGACCTCGTGCACCCAGACGCCGGCCAGCTGTTCCACGGGCGTGCGGGCGACGAAGGCCGGCGAGGCGTAGCAGCGCCAGTACCGGTCCACGGCCATGGTCGGCACCTGCCGGGACTCCACCAGGTGGAGCGCGAACAGTGCCGTCGCCAGGTACGGCCGGACCCGGGCGGCGTGCAGCCGGGCGGCGTACAGCTTCTCGACGTCCAGCGGCGCGGACGGCGCGGACGGCATGATCGCCGTGCCGGCCGTGCCTGCCGCCGTGCCCGTCGCCGTGCCGTTCATGGCCGCACCGCCCCGGGCTTCCGGGCACCGACGAGGTCGGCCCGGCGGGAGACGGCCAGCGCCGGGGCGAGCCGTTCGATCGCCGCCGGCACGTCCCAGTCCTCCCGGCGCAGCGAGGCCAGCGTGGTGGCCGGGACGACGAGCAGGTCCGGCGCGCCGGTCTCCAGCGCCCGGACCAGCAGGGCCCAGGCCGCGTCCCAGCGCGTCCGGTCGGGCCGGTTGCGGACCGCCGCGACCACCCCGTCCAGCACCGCCTGGCGCAGGTCCCCGCGATCGGGCAGCATCGCGGCGCCCGGATCGGCGAGCAGGTCCTCCGGGTCCGGCAGGTCCATCCGGTCCATGTGCGCCATCAGCTCCAGCCCCGGACCGTCGCCGACCGCGCCGCGCACCAGCAGCGACAGCACCTCCCGGGAGGAACCGGCCGCGGTCGCGAAGGCGACCAGCCGCAGCGTCATGTCCCAGCTGCGCGGGGACGGCCAGGCGCCGCCGCGCCGGGTGTCGGTGGCGGGCAGCCGGTGCACCAGCTCGGGACGGGCGGTCAGCAGCCCGCACACCGAGCGCCGGGCCAGTGCGACGGCCGCCGACAGTGCCTGCGGGTCGAGCCGGGGCAGAGTGGCCACGGGCCAGACGCCGCCGAGGCCGCGCACCACCACCTCGTGGTCGTGCACCCACTGGAGGTGGACGAAGCGGTTGGCCAGCGGCGGGCTGAGCTCCCAGCCGTCGGCCGCCGAGGAGCGCGGGTTCGCGGCGGCCACGATCCGTACCCCGGGCGGGAGTTGCAGCGTGCCGATGCGCCGCTCCAGGACCAGCCGGAGCAGGGCGGCCTGGACGGCGGGCGGCGCGGTGGACAGCTCGTCCAGGAACAGGAGTCCGTGCCCGGCCCGCACCAGGCGCACCGCCCAGTCCGGTGGGGCCATCGGGACGCCCTGCTCTGCCGGGTCGTCGCCGACGATGGGCAGCCCGGAGAAGTCGGAGGGCTCGTGGACGCTGGCGATGACCGTGGTCAGCGGCAGCTCCAGGGCCTCGGCGAGCTGGTTGAGGGCGGCGGTCTTGCCGATGCCGGGCTCGCCCCAGAGCAGGACGGGAAGGTCGGCGGCGACGGCCAGGGTGAGCGCTTCCAGTTGGGTGTCGGAGCGCGGCTCGGTGGTGGTGTCGGACAGCAGGTCGAGCAGTCGGCGGGCGGTGCCGAGGCGGGTGGAGTCCGGTCCGGCGGTGTCGGGGCGGTCGGAGTCGGTGTCGAGGCCGGCGGCGTCGGGGCCGGCAGCGTCGAGGAGGGCGGTTCCGGGCATGGGTGATCACCTCAAGGTGTGGAGAGGGCTTCGGTGGTGAACGGCGAGGTGCCGGCGTCAGCGCAAGGAGGCGGGGCGCGGGTGGGCGCGGAACGAGCCGCGGCGCGGGCGGGGGCGGGAGCCCGGACCGTGCGGGAGCGAGCCGTGCCGCACGCGCGGCGACGGGTGGTCGACGATTTCGGGCCCGGTCAGCCCGGACCGGTAGAGGCCGTACGCGATCCGCCGCTCCGCGGCCGCCGCCAGTTCGTCCCGCAGCGGTCCCTCGCGCAGCACCGCCTCCGGGCCGAGCAGGGCCTCGACCACGGCCAGTGCCCCGGCGAAGTCGCCGTGGTCCAACCGCTCGCGCACACCGTCCAGTTGGCCGGGGCTCCGGTGTGCCAGGTCGACAGCCCGCAGGCAGGGCAGCGGGGTGCCGGACAGGGCGGCGAGCAGCTCCTCGCGGCGCAGCTCGGCCGGGTCGTGGTCGAGCGGGGCGAGCACCCCGTCGACCGGGCCGATCCGGTGGCGCGCCCCTCGGCAGTCCACCGTCCGCTCGGCCGGGGGCGGGGCGCCGGTCCGCGCGGACGGGCCGGGCGGGTGCCCGGGCGCCAGCGCGGCCGCGACCAGCGGATGCAGCCGGTCGGCCTCGATCGCACCGCTGCGGAGCAGGTCGAGGTCGGGCGGCACCCAGGTCGCGGCATCGGGCAGCAGCGGCAGCCCCGAGAGGTCCCCGGAGGCCTCCGCCGTCGACCCGTCGGGCCGGAGCAGCAACCGCCGCCGGTGCCCGAGCCGCACCACGACGGGCCCGGCGGGGAGGCCGTCGGCGCGCAGCAGCAGCTCGGCCTCGGCGGCCCAGCGGTCGACGGCGCAGCGCAGTGTCGGATCGCCGATGTCCCTGCCTGGCAGGCCTGTTGGCGGATCCGCCGCGCCGGAGCGGACGGCCAGCTCCGCGCTGCGCCCGGCGTCCCAGAGGTGCCGGTGCAGGTCGTAGCGGAACCGGCGGCCGGGACGCGGCCGCGGGTGCGGCGACCGGGCGTCGTGCCCGGAGCCGTCCCAGAGCTCCAGGCCGACCCGCTGCCCGTACTCCGCCCAACCGGGCGGTGTGCGGACCACCAGGAAGACCGGCGGCTCGCCCGGGTACCGGGCCAGCGGCACGGTGAGCCCGGGCCGCAGCAGCCCGTCGGGGGCGGATCTCGGCAGGTGCCAGCGCAGCAACTCCGGAGCCAGGCAACGGAGATCCGCCCGGACCAGGTCGGCGATCTCCCGGCCGTGGACGCGGGTGACGTCCCGCAGGCGGAAGTCGACCTCGACATTGGCGGCGGCGCAGGCCCCGGCCCAGTCGCCGGACAGGCGGCGGGAGGTGGCGGTTTCGATCATGGAGGGCGGCACGGCGTACTCGCGTACGCGCCGCCAGAAGGAGAGGCGGGAGTCGTTCCCGTGCGCGGGGTGAGTGGGCATCAGCACTCACTCTTCGCGGACGGGACCCCCATTCTGTGAACAGCGTGAGTGGTCATCGCCGGGAGCATAGCGCCCCGCTCCGCCGCCCGCCACATCGTTTCGCCGCCCGGCCGTTCCGCTGCTCGGCCGGGTGCTCAAGGGCCGCTGGAGGCCAGGTCGAGACGGGTGGTCCGGGGCGGCCCGGGTGTGTTCTGGTGGAGGGCGGAGGGCGCGCGCGGGGGCGTAGACGCTGGCGCATGGAGCTGAGTGCGGAGGCTATGGTTCGCCGGCCCGGAGTGGCCTTGACTGGTGGACACGAGGACGGACGCGCAGGGTTCACGGAACCCGGCCGGTCCGACGATCCGAACAGGTTCCTACTCCGAGTGAGGGTGATTGTGATGGCTGGTGCGGTGGATCTCGCGGTCGAGTCCGGTGTGGTGCTGGTGGTCGGTGGGACGGGGAAGACGGGTCGTCGGGTGGCGGACCGGTTGGTGGCGCGGGGTTACGGGGTGCGGGTGGGGTCGCGTTCGGGTGCGGTGCCGTTCGACTGGCACGACGAGGGGACGTGGGAGGGGGCGTTGGAGGGGGTGAGTGCGGCGTATCTGACGTACTACCCGGATCTGGCGTTCCCGGGTGCGGTGGAGGCGGTGGGGGCGTTCTCGCGGTTGGCGGCGGAGCGCGGGGTGGGGCGGCTGGTGCTGCTGTCGGGGCGTGGCGAGGAGGCCGCGGAGGCGGGGGAGAAGGCGGTGATGGAGTCGGGGGCCGCGTGGACGGTGGTGCGGTGCGCGTGGTTCGACCAGAACTTCAGCGAGTCGTTCTTCCTGGAGCCGGTGCTGGCGGGGGAGTTGGCGTTGCCGGTGGGTGGGGCGGTGGAGCCGTTCGTGGACGTGGAGGACATCGCGGACGTGGCGGTGGCGGCGTTGACGGAGGCGGGGCACGCGGGGGAGGTGTACGAGGTGACGGGGCCGCGGCTGCTGTCGTTCGCGGACGTGGCGGTGGAGTTGTCGGGGGCGACGGGGCGTGAGGTGCGGTTCGAGGCGGTCTCGGAGGAGGCGTACCGGGGGGTGCTGGAGGCGGCGGGGCTGCCGGCGGACTTCGCGGAGCTGTTCTCGGTGATCCTGGACGGCCGCAACGCCTCGCTGGGCGACGGTGTGCGGCGGGCGCTGGGGCGCGAGCCGCGGGACTTCACCGACTACGCCCGCGAGGCCGCCGCCTCCGGCGTATGGAACGCGTGACCATCCGGAAGGGCAACACCTGCCGTCCGTACGGCAGTTCAGTAGATCGTCGGTGCCGGGCGGCACCGACCCCCTGACCAGCACCCGGCCGCGGCCGGGAGCGGTGAGGAGGCCGGCGGCCCGGACACCGGGAGAGTCCCCGCACCGGGCGGGGACCGGGGAGACCGAAGGAATACCCATGCGCTCGAACCAGACCGCGACCCCTGCTTCCTACACCGCCGCACAGTCCTTCACCGGCCTCGCGCCGGGCGGCACGGCCCCGGCCGTGCCCGGCACCCGGAGCAAGGCCGCCGGCCCGCTCCTGGTGGGCGCCACCATCGCGATGGGCCTGATGGCCGGACTGTTCTTCGCCTTCGACGTCTCGGTGATGCCGGGCCTCGCGGAGGGCGACGACGGCACCTACGTGACGGCGATGCAGCACATCAACAAGTCGATCGACGGGAACGGGCTGTTCGGCCTGGTCTTCATCGGCGCCTTCCTCGCCACCGGCATCGCCGCCTGGCTCCAGCACAAGGCCGGCCGGCGGCAGGCGGCGCTCTGGGCGGCGGCCGCGACGCTGCTGTACGTGGTGGCGCTGATCGTCACCATGGGCGTCAACATCCCGCTCAACAACGAGCTGGCGGCGGCCGGCGACGCGGCGCAGATCCACGACCTCGCCGCCGTGCGGGCCAAGTTCGCGGACACCTGGGTCCCGGTCAACATGCTCCGCACCGCGCTCTGCGCGGGCGGCCTGCTCGCCCTGACCCGCTCCCTGGTGCTGCACGGCCGCGCCGGGCGCTGAACGCCGGCCCCGCACAGGGCCCCCGACAGCCCCCGGCGGCCCCCGACGGATCCCGTCGGGGGCCTTCGGCCTGCCGCCGGCGGGCACCTGTCGCCCGGCAGCCGCCACCCGGCGCCCGACTGGCCGATTCCGTTCGCTCGCGACCGACGAAGGGTCGCGGCGGACGGGCCCGCGGGCGCAGACTGGCCGGTGCACGGGAGTTCCGACCGCAGGGGGCAGGCATGTCCGTACCACCCGTCAGGCGCAGGGCAGTTGGCAGGCTCCGGACCGCGATCGGCGCACTGGTCGTCGCCCTGGCGGCGGGAGCGGCGGTCGCCCTGCCGGCCGCCGAGGCGCAGGCGGCCGGCGCCAAGGGCGGCAAGGTGGTCTACCTGACCTTCGACGACGGCCCCAGCCCCGCCTACACGTCCAAGGTCCTGGCGACGCTCGGCCGGTACGGGGTGCGCGCGACCTTCTTCGAGATCGGGCAGAACGTCTCCGCCCACCCCGCGGTGACCGCGCAGGTCGCCAAGCAGGGCCACAGCGTGCAGAACCACTCCTGGTCCCACCCGGACCTGAGCAGGCTCTCCGCGACCGCGCTCAACGCGCAGGTGGCCGACACTGACAAGGTCATCCGCGCGCAGACCGGCCGTACCCCGAGCTGCCTGCGCCCGCCGTACGGCGCCGTCAACGGCACGGTGCGTTCGAAGGCCGCGGCGCTCGGCAAGCAGATCGTGCTCTGGTCGGTGGACCCGGCGGACTGGTCCCGCCCCGGCGCGGCCGCGATCAGGTCGCGGGTGCTGAACAACGTCCGTCCCGGTTCGGTGATCCTGCTGCACGACGGCGGCGGCGACCGCAGCCAGACGGTGGCCGCGCTGCCGGGGATCATCTCCACGCTCAAGGCGCGCGGGTACGGCTTCGCCACCCTCTGCGGCTGATTCCGGTCAGCGGCAGAGGGTGGCGGCGGCGGGCGGCGCGGCCGGGCCCGCCCGTCGAGCGGGTCCGGGCCCGGTCAGCTCTGCCCGTTGAGGACGAGCGCCCAGGCGAGGCAGGCCAGGGCGCCGGTCGACAGCAGGGCGCGCAGCACGTTGAAGCGCACCCAGCGCGCCTCGAAGCGGCTGCGCACCGCGGCCGGGTCGGCGATCCGCTGGGCCGACCCGGCGGCTTCGAGCTCGTCGTTCAGCGGGATGTTGACCGAGCGGGTGACCCCGATCATCGCGACGTACAGCACCAGCGCGGCGATGGTCGCGGGCAGGACGTCGTGCCCGTCCGAGGGCAGGTGCAGGGCGACCGCCGCCGCGGTGGCGAGCAGGGCGCCGACGAAGCCGAGGACGAACCAGCCGTTCAGGATCGCCTTGTTGACGCGCTGCATCACCTCGATGAAGGTGCGGTCGTCGACCCGCGCGAGTGCCGGCATGACCGAGCACGAGTAGCCGTAGAACAGTCCCGCGGTCAGTCCACAGGTGACCGTGGCCGCCACCAGGACGAGTGTGCGTGCCGTTTCCATCGTCGTGAGCCCCTCACTTCTCGCAGCCGGTGTCGCCGTACCGCGGTCGCCGTGTTTCGGTCCGTACCCCCGTGCGCAGATCATCCGGCATTCGGGCGGTGCGAGCCACCTCGATCACTCAAGAGTCTCTCAAATGACGAAGCGTCAAATGATGTCCTGCCGTCTACACTTGGCGTCATGGACACTCTGACGGGACTCCTCGACGGCCCCAAGGCCCGTGGCGCGTTCCTGCTGCGCTCCATCCTCACCCCGCCGTGGTCGCTGCGGATCGAGGACCGGGCCCCGCTCTCGGTGGTGACGATGGTCCGCGGCGACGCCTGGATCCTGCCCGAGCGCGGCACCCCGCTGCTGCTGCACCCCGGCGACGTGGCGATCGTGCGCGGCCCCGAGCCGTACACCGTGGCGGACGACCCCGACACCCCGGTGGACGTGATCGTCGGCCCGGGCCAGGTCTGCACCAAGGGCGGGGTGGACGTCTCCGAGGTGATGTCGCTCGGCGTCCGGACCTGGGGCCAGGGCCGGGAGGGCGACCGGGCCTCCTCGGTGGTGCTGTCCGGCACCTACCAGGCCGAGCACGAGATCGGCCAGCGGCTGCTCGGCTGCCTGCCCGCACTGCTGGTCCGCCCGGCCGGCACCGGCGCCGACGACACCCTGGTGCACCTGCTGGCCGCCGAGATAGGGCGCAACGAGCCCGGCCAGGAGCTCGTCCTGGACCGCATCCTGGACCTCCTGGTGGTCTCCGTGCTGCGCTCCTGGCTGGCCGCCCCCGACTCCGGCGCCCCCGCCTGGTACCGCGCCCAGCACGACCAGGTGGTCGGCCCGGTCCTGCGGATGATGCACGACGACCCGGCCACCGCCTGGACGGTCGCCGAACTGGCCCAGCGGGTCGGGGTCTCCCGGGCCGGCCTGGCCCGCCGCTTCACCGCCCTGGTCGGGGAGCCCCCGATGGCGTACCTGGCGGGCTGGCGCCTGGCGGTCGCCGCCGACCTGCTGCGCGAGCCCGAGTGCACCGTCGCCTTCGCGGCCCGCAAGGTCGGCTACAGCAACGCCTTCGCCCTCTCGGCGGCCTTCAAGCGGGTGCGCGGCGTCAGCCCGCAGGAGCACCGCCGGACGGCCGCCACGGGCACCCCGTCGCAGCAGGCGGGCTTCTCGGGGCCGGCGGAGACGGTGATCCTGGCGGGCTGAGCAGAGTGTTGCCATTTGCCTAATCCATTTAGGCAATCCCATACTGTCCGCAGACAGCCGACGCGACCGTACGGGAGAACGCACATGGCAAGGGCAGGGCTGACCGTCGAACGCCTGGTCGTCGCGGGCGCCGAGCTCGCTGACCAGGTCGGCTTCGACCAAGTGACCGTCGCCGCGGTCGCCCGCGGCTTCGGCGTCCAGACGGCCAGCCTCTACTCCCACGTCAAGAGCTCCCACGACCTCAAGACCCGGATCGCCCTGTACGCCCTGGAGGAACTCGCCGACCTCGTCGCCGACGCCCTCGCCGGACGGGCGGGCCGCGACGCCCTCGCCGCCTTCGCGGACGCCTACCGCGACTACGCGGCCCGCCACCCCGGCCGCTACGACGCCACCCGGCTGCGCCTGGACGCCGCAACGGCCGCCGCCAGCGCGGGCGTCCGGCACGCCCAGATGACCAGGGCGATCCTGCGCGGCTACGACCTGGGCGAGCCCGAGCAGACCCACGCGGTGCGCATGCTCGGCAGCGTCTTCCACGGCTACATCAGCCTGGAGGCGGCCGGCGGGTTCAGCCACACCGCCGTCGACCCGCAACAGTCCTGGGACTGGATCATCGACTCCCTCGACGCCCTGCTGCGCGCCGGCGGAGCCCGTACGGCCGGTTGATCCACCTCCTCCGCACGCCCCGACGAACCGAAGAGCAGCACCATGACGACGATCACCACCCCCGTCACCGAGGCCCTCCTCCACGGCCACCTCGACCTCGAACACACCGCCCGCGGCCTGCTGCCGCACCGCCTGCCTGCCGCCGCCCGCCGGCGGATCCCCGACGAACAGCTCGCGATGGCCGAGTCCCAGCCCTCCGGCGTCCGGCTCGCCTTCCGCACCCGCGCCACCACCGTCACGCTGCACGCCGTCCCCACCAAGCGCGCCTACCCGGGCGTCCCGAACGTCCCGGACGGCGTCCACGACCTCCTGGTGGACGGCCGGCTCACCGCGCAGAGCACCGTCCCCGGCGGCAACCTGCGGACCGTCGACCTCGCCACCGGCCGCTTCGAACTGACCGAAGGACCGTCCGGCAGCGCCCGGTTCACCGGCCTGCCGGAACGCGACAAGACCGTCGAGATCTGGCTCCCGCACACCGAGACCACCGAACTGATCGCCCTCGACACCGACGCCCCGATCGAGCCGATCCCGACCGGCACCCGCAAGCACTGGCTGCACCACGGCAGTTCGATCAGCCACGGCTCCAACGCCGCCCACCCCACCGGCACTTGGCCCGCCCTGGTGGCCAACGGCGCCGGCCTGGACCTGACCAACCTCGGCTTCGGCGGCGGCGCCCTGCTCGACCCCTTCACCGCCCGCGCCATCCGCGACACCCCCGCGGACCTGATCAGCCTCAAGCTCGGCATCAACCTGGTGAACACCGACCTGATGCGGCTGCGCGCCTTCACCCCGGCCGTCCACGGCTTCCTGGACACCGTCCGGGACGGCCACCCGACCACACCGCTGCTGGTCGTCTCCCCGCTGCTCTGCCCGCTCCACGAAACCGTGCCGGGCCCGCTCGCCCCCGACTTCAGCAGCGGCACCCTGCGCTTCCGCGCCACCGGCGACCCCGCCGAGGTGGCCGCCGGCCGGCTCACCCTCACCGTCATCCGCGCCGAACTGGCCCGCATCGTCGCCGAACGCCGGGCCGACGGCGACCAGCACCTGCACCACCTGGACGGCCTGGCCCTCTACGGCGAGACCGACCACGACGCCCACCCGCTCCCCGACGGCCTCCACCCCTCCCCGGAGGCCCACCGCCTCATCGCGGAGCGCTTCGCCGAGCTCGCCCTCGCCCCCGGAGGCGCCCTGGCACCATGACCCGCCGCGGCCGCCTCCCGCCGGAGCGGCACGGCGGACCAGTGGCCACGGACCCACGAGCAGTGGCAGCAGCTCCACCGGGTGCGGCGGGCGACCTGGCTGTGCCGACGCTGCCGCGTCGTGTTCCTCCCCGCCACGTCGCTCCGCCCCGACGCTCCGCCCCGACGCCGCCGGCTCCTCCGCGATACCCGTGGCGCAGTTCCCGCAGTGGTCGGTGGCCATCGCGCGTCAGGACGACCGGCCCGGCGCCCCGACCACGTCGGCCTGACCGCCCACCGGCAGCCGGCTCCGCGGAGGCCGCCCGGCTCGGCCCGGCGGCACGGCCGCGATGGGCCCCGGGACGGCGCGTGTCGCGGAATCACCGGCCCGGGTTGGGACCACACAGCCCCGCCCCTTGCTCGGCACCGGCCGTGCCGGTGCCGAGCAAGGGGCGGGGCGTGGACGGTCCACGGACGGCAAGGCGTCTCATGCGGCGGCCGCCAGGGACGGCGGGAGCGCCAGCGCGGTGACCACCGTGCCGCGGTGCACGCCCCAGGTGCCGGTGCGGACGGCCGGGTGGTGCGGGTGCCGGGCCGCGAACGTGCCGTCGGCGTACACGGCGACGGCGATGGCCGCGAGCGGGGCCCAGGTGCCGGTCAGCGGATGGACGGCCTTGTAGGCGGACTCCTTGGCACTGAACAGGACCGTGTCCCACGGGGCTTGACCCTCGGGCAGCCCGGCCAGGGCGCTGCGCTCGGCCTCGCTGCTGACCAGTTGGAGCACACCCCGCGGGAGCGGCCGCGCGGGCTCGGCGTCGATCCCGAGCGAGGCCAGCTGCCCGGTGCCGGCGACGGCGCAGGCCGTGTAACCGTCCGTGTGGGTGATGCTGCCCGTGACCCCCGCCGGCCACCGGGGCGCCCCGCCGGGCCCGGGCAGCAGCGGCACCGGCGGATACCCGAGAGCACCGAGCACCTGGCGGGCGAGCGTCCGGGCGGTGGCGAACTGCCGGCGGCGGCGCGGCGACCGGTCCCGGATGTACGCCGCCTCCGCCGGCAGCAGCCGGCCCTCGGACGGGACGCCGAAGGCCTCGGCACAGTGGACGTGGGGCGGGAGCAGCGCGGCCAGCACGCCGGCCGGGGCGGTGGTGGTCACGGTCGTCAGCGGCCGGCCGCGACCAGCAGGTGGACGTGGTGCGCGATGTGCTGGGGAGTCTCCAGCGGCACCATGTGACCGGTGCCGGGAATCCGGTGCAGCTCGGCGTGCGGCAGCGCCGACGTGAGCTCCCGGCTGAACTCGGGCTTCACGATCTTGTCCTCGGTGCCGGTGATGACCGCGGTCGGCGCGGTGATCCCGGCCAGACCCGCGCGCTGGTCCATCTCCTGCGTCGACGCGAAGCACGCGGCCCGGGTCGCCGGCGACGTGGCGGCGAACAACCTGCGGTTGGCCTCCCGCGCCGACAGCGAAGCAGCCGGCCCGTGCGTCCCACCGAGCAGCCGACGGCCCAGCCACGGCGTCCGCAGCGCCCGGCTGAACAGCTTCGACCCCATCATCCTGACCTCGCTCGCCGGGGTGATCTGCCCGTGCGAGGCCGTCGACACGAGCACAAGACCCGCCAGCCGCCCGACACTTGCCCCGCCCTTCCCGGCCGGCAGCCCCGCCGCCCAGGCCAGCGCCGCGTACCCGCCGCCCGAGTGCCCCACCACCACGACCGGCCGCTCCGGCGTGGTGAGCGTCCCGACGACGGTGTCCAGGTCCCGCGCCAACCGCTCGATGCCGATCGGCTCCCGCCCGGACGTCGACGAGGCGTGACCGCGCTGGTCGTACGTGGCCACCGTGTGCCCGGCCGCCGCGAGCTGCTGCGCGGTGGCGTGCCAGACGGTCCGGGAGGCGGCCCAGCCGTGGACCAGCAGCACCAGCGGCCGGCCCGGATCGGGCTCGCCCGGCTGGTGGACCGTGATGGCGAGGTGCGCGTGGTCGTCGGTCGTCGCGGTGTGGTCGGTGGTGGTGACGGCGTGCCGGGCGGGGAGCACGGGGATTTCGGTGACGGTCACTGGGGCCTCCTTCTCCGGTGGGGTTCCTACTTCTGGTTGTCGAGGTGGCGGCGGAGGTTGCTGAGGGCGTGCTGGGTGGCGGTGGTGTGCTTGGTCGTGAGGTTCGTGAGCTTGTGGAAGAACTTGGCCAGGCCGTGCGGGTCGGTGGCGAAGGTGATCGTCAGCAGCGTCCGGGCGCCGTTGTCCTGGGGCGTGAGCCGGTAGGTCGTCGTGCCCTGGAAGTGGCCGGTGTGGGACTGCGTGAGCTCGGCGTCCGGGACGACCTGCGTGGTGGTCGAGGTGAACCGCAGCTTGGGACCGGGCTTTCCGACACCCGCCGGGTGGACGGTGGTCGTGGTGGTGCCGCCGGTCTGCTGCGGGCCGGTGGACCCCGGCCGGTGGGTGTTGTGCGGGTGCCACCACGTCGTCCTGCCGTTGAGCTCGTCGACGAGGGCGTTCCAGACGGCGTGGGCGGGGTGGTTGAGGACGGTCCGGTCGGTGTGGTGAATGGCGCGCACGGGAAATCGGTCCTTTCGCTCGACGGGTGCGGCAGAGGAACCCGGTGAATCGCCGAATTCCCTTTTCCATTGCGGTGAGTGGAGTGTTTTGGGGTTAGGGGAAGATGTTGTGGCCGGGGGTGAGGGTGTGGGTGGGGTCGTAGGTGTTTTTGGCGTTGGTGAGGGTGGTCCAGTGGGGGCCGTAGTGGTGTTGCCAGTCGGTGGGGGTCATGTGGGGGATGGCGCCGACGAGGTAGCGTTTGGCGCCGAGTTGGGTGGCGGTGTTGTAGAGGTTGCGGTTGCGGGTGAGGTGGGTGGTGGGGTTGGTGGTGGTGGGGTTGGGGAAGGCGAGGAGGTCGAAGAGGTAGGCGGTGGGTTCGTTTGGGGTGATGGCGAGGGGGTGGGTGAGTTTGTTGGTGTGGAAGGGGTAGCAGAGGAGGAGGCCGGGGCCGATGTCGTCGGGGGTGAGTTGGGGGAGGGTGTGGTTGAGGAAGGTGGGGGTGGTGGTGGCGGGGAGGAAGAGGGAGAGCCAGGGTTTGGGGGTGTTCCAGTAGCCGAGGTTTTTGATGGTGTCGGCGAAGGTGTCGGCGCGGTAGGTGTATTCGCGGTAGGTCTGGTCGGTGATGGTGGTGGTGGTGGGGTTGAGGTCGGTGAGGAGGGGGGTGGGGTCGGGGGGTGTGGTGCCGTTGTAGTGGGTGACGGCTTCGATTTTGTAGTGGGGGGGTTGTCCGTTGGGTTGGATGAGGATTTCGCCGACTTGGGAGGGGAAGCGGCCGTCGTTGAGGATGGTTTGTTGGTCGGTGAGGAAGGTGTGTTGGTCGGTGTAGGTGAGGGTGAGGACGCGGGCGTTTTGGGGGGCGGGGACGAGTTTGAGGGTGGCTTTGGTGATGATGCCGACCTGTCCGGCGCCGGCGAGGGCGGTGTGGAAGAGGTCGGGGTTTCGGGTGGGGGTGGCGGTGAGGATGCGGCCGGTGCCGGTGACGATTTCGATGGCTTCGACGGTGTCGGCCTGGAGGCCGTGTTTGTGGACGGTGGAGCCGATGCCGCCGATGCTGATGGTGCCGCCGATGGAGAGGTGGAGGTAGTCGGTGAGGGCGGGGGGTGTGAGGTTCTGGGCGAGGGTGGCTTCGGTGAGTTGGGCCCAGGTGACGCCGGTGTCGACGGTGGCGTTGGTGGGGGTGATGGTGTGGATGCGGTTGAGGGCGCGGGCGTTGATGCTGATGCCGCCGGCGACGCCGGCCTGGCCGTAGTTGGAGTGTGATTCGAGGTCGTTTCCGGTGCCGCTCTGGCCGTTCATGGCGACTTTGAGGTTGTTGCGGCGGGCGAAGTCGATGATGGTGGCGATGTCGGGGGCGCCGGCGGGGTGGAGGACGGCGTAGGGGGTGTTGGTGGTGAGGCGGCCGAAGTCGTGGGCGTGGGTGTTGCGGGTGGTGGGGTTGGTGGTGAGGGTGCCTTGGATGGGGGGCAGGGGGGTGATGCGGCCGCGGGTGGGGGTGTCGGTGGTGGCCCAGGTGCGGGTGGTGGTGTTGTAGCCGATGACGGTGGCGGCGGCGCCGGTGAGCAGGGTGCGCCTGGACAGGGGGGTTCGGTTCATGCGCGGTGGTCTCCTCGGGGTGGTGGGCGGGCCGGGCGGGTGCGGGTGCGGGTGCCGGTGGTGTGCGGTGGGTGGTGGGCGCCGGTCGGTGGTTCCGGTCCTGCTGGTTCTGTCGGCCGTTGCGGTCGTGCGTGCAGGGGTGTTCCTGCGTTCTGCAACTGCGGTGCTGGTCCTGCTTGTTGTTCTGGTGCTGGTGCTGGTGCTGGTGCGGGGCCGGTTCCTTTGCCTGCCGGCCCCGTCTGCTGGTCCTGTGTGCTGGGCCGGGTGTTCCGGTCGTGTGTGCCGTAGGGGTTCCGGCCGCCTGCAACTGACCTGTTGGTCCTGCTTGTTGTGTTGGTACGGGGGCCGGTTGCTTTGCCTGCTGTTCCCGGCGGCTCTTCCGGTCCCGACTGGTGCGGTGGCGTGGTGGGTCGGTGTTCTCGCCGCACCGTTCCTCCTGGCCGTACCGGCTGTACCGGTCGCACGGTTCCTCCCGGCCGTTCCGGCCGTGCCGCTCCTGTCGGCCTGAGAGGTCCTGCCGGTTCTGCGGGTTTTGCCGGTGGTGGTGGTGCTGCGTGCGGTGTGGTGGTGTTCGGGTGGGCCGGCCTGTGGTGCGGGCCGGCCTGTCCCGGTGGTGCGGTGTGCCGGGTGCCGCCGGGTGCCGTCGGGGGCTGGGTGCGGGTGGGGTGTTAGGGGTTGGTGTGGGTGGTGGTTCGGTAGTTGGTGAGGTCGAAGGTGCGGGTCTGGCGGTGGAAGCGCCAGGTGTAGGTGGGCCAGATGCTGGGGTTGTTGCCGTGGGTGTCGGTGTACCAGCTGGTGCAGCCGCCGGTGTTCCAGACGGTGTTCTTGAGGCGGTTCTGGAGGGTGGTGTTGTAGGTGGTCTGGGCGTGGGGGTGGACGTCGAGGGTGGTGAGGTGGTGGGTGCGCAGGGTTTTGAGGGCGGCGAGGATGTAGGTGATCTGGGCTTCGATCATGACGGTCTGGGAGGAGTGGCCGAGGGTGGTGTTGGGGCCCAGGAGCATGAAGAGGTTGGGGAAGCCGTGGATGGTGGTGCCGCGGTGGGCGGTCATGCCGTCGCGGTTCCAGGTGTCGTGGAGGGTGTGTCCGTGGCGGCCTCGGATGAGGTGGGCGACGGGGCGGTCGGTGGCGGTGAAGCCGGTGGCGAGGATGATGGTGTCGATGTGGCGTCGGGTGCCGTCGGTGGTGGTGATGTGGGTGGGGCCGATGTGGGTGATGGTGTCGGAGACGATGTCGACGTTGGGTTGCTGGATGGCGGGGTACCAGGTGTTGGAGAAGAGGAGGCGTTTGCAGCCGACGGTGTAGTCGGGGGTGAGGCGGGCGCGCAGGGCGGGGTCGGGGACGGATTTTTTGAGGTGGCCGGCGGCCATGTTCTTCATGCCGGTGGTGCGGGAGGGGCGGGACATGAAGAACGCGACGATTTCGCGGCCGTGTTTGTTGAAGGCGCGGCGGAAGCGCTGGTAGCCGGGGAGGTGGCGCAGCATCCAGGTGTGGCGGGGGGTGTTGGGTTTGTCGGGTTTGGCGGCGACCCAGGGGGGTGTGCGCTGGTAGAGGTCGATGTGTGCGGCGTGGGGCTGGATGGCGGGGACGAACTGGATGGCGGAGGCGCCGGTGCCGATGACGGCGATGTTGCGGCCGGTGAGGTCGTGGTCGTGGCGCCAGCGGGAGGAGTGGAAGACGGTGCCGGTGAAGGTGTCGAGGCCGGGCAGGTCGGGGACGGCGGGGTCGGAGAGGTAGCCGGTGCCGGTGACGAGGACCTGGGCGGTGTAGCGGCCGTGTTTGGTGCGGATGTCCCAGTGGTGGTGGGTGTCGTTCCAGGTGGCGTTCAGGAGTTCGTGGTCGTAGCGCAGGTGGGGGTCGACGCCGTAGCGGGTGGCGCAGTTCTTGAGGTAGGTGTGGACCTCGGTGCGGGTGGCGAAGGTGGATTTCCATTCGGGGTTGCGGGCGAAGGAGAAGGAGTAGAGGTGGGCCTGGACGTCGCAGGCGCAGCCGGGGTAGGTGTTGTCGCGCCAGGTGCCGCCGAGGTCGTGGGCGCGTTCGAAGACGAGGAAGTCGTCGATGCCGGCCTTGAGGAGGCCGATGGCGGTGCCGAGGCCGGAGATGCCGGCGCCGATGATCGCGACTTCGAGGTGGCGGACGGCGAGGTCGCCGGCGGTGCCCGCGGCGGTGGCGGTGGCGGTGCCCGCGCCGGTGGCGGTGGCGGTGCCCGCGCCGGTGCCCGCGATGGTGGTGTCCGTGGCCGTGGTGGCCGTGCCCGCGCCGACGGCCGTGGTGGCGGCGGCCGTGGCGCCGACGGCCGTGGTGCCCGCGGTGGCGGCCGTGGTGCTGCCGGCGCGGGCGGTGGCGGCGCCGGTGCCGGTGCCGGCGGCGTCGGTGGTGGTGGTGTTGGGGGCGGGGGTCACCCCCGCCGCCGGGGTTGTGGGGGGTGCCGCCGGGGTGGCGGTGGGGGTGTTGGTGGTGGTGCGGTCGGGGGCGGGGGTGGTGGTCATGGCGTCGGTGTCCTCTTCTCGGGTGTCCTGGGTGGGCCCGGGGGTCAGGCGCGGCGGGTGAGGGTGACGCGGAAGTTGTTGAAGATGTGGTCTTCGAGGGTGTAGGCGAAGATGTCGAGGTAGCGCTCGAAGCGGGCGACGGTGGTCTCGTCGGTCATGGCGACGGCCTCGTCGCGGCGGGCGGCGAGGAGTTGGAGCCAGGCGCGGCAGGCGCGGGCGAAGGACTCGGGTTCGTTGCGGATCTCGGTGACCTCGAAGAGGCCGTCGAGGCCGGCGGCGAGTTCGGGCAGGCGCGGGATGTGGCAGCCCTCGAACTCCTCGCGCTGGAGGAACTTCAGGTCGTCCAGGAGCTGGCGGCGCAGCGGGGGGTTCTCGACGGTCATGGTGTGCAGGACGAAGCGGGCGCCGGGCTTGAGGAGGGAGTGGACCTGCTTGAAGAAGACGCGGTAGCGCTGGGTGCGCTCCTTGGGGGTGAGGGAGGAGAGCACGAAGTGTTCGAGTGCGTTGATGCAGAACGCGGCGTCGTAGGGGGCCTGGCCGTCGGCGAGGCGGTGGTCCTCCCAGCTTTCGACGCGGGCTTCGATGGCGGGGTTGGCGAGGGCGTCGACGAAGTCGGCCTGGGTGCGGGAGAGGGTGACGCCGACGGCCTTCTTGACGCCGTGGACGGTGGTGAGGCGGTTGAGCATGGTGCCCCAGCCGCAGCCGATGTCCAGGACGGTGTCGGTGTGGGCGGCGCGGGCGAGGTCGGTGAAGGCGTCGAGCTTGCGTTCCTGGGCCTCGTCGAGGACGGCGACGAGGTCCTCGCCGTCCTCCCAGTAGCCGCCGGAGTACATCATGGTGGGGCCCAGGATGAGCCGGTAGAGCTCGTTGGGGACCTCGTAGTGGTGGCGGATGGCCTCGACGTCGGGGTTGATGGAGCGGGCTTCGACGGTGGTCATGGGATGGGGCCCCTCGGTTGACGGTGGTGGGTATCGGACGGGACGGGACGGGTGGGCGGCGGCGGGGCCGGCGCCCGGTGCCCGGTGGACCGGCCTGCGGTGCCCGAAGGCCGGTGCGCGGCGCGGTGCGTGGTGCTTGGTGCGTGGTTCTCGGCGCCGCGCGTGGTGCGTGGTACGCGGTGCGTGGTGCTTGGTTCTCGGCGCCGCGCGTGGTGCCTGGTGCGTGGTGCCCGATGGCCGGTGCGTGGTCCTCGGTGCCGCTCGGGCCGCCGTGGGGCCGGTCGGGCGGTGTTCTGTGCCGGGACCGGGCCGCGGGTGGCCCGGCGCCCGGTGCCCGGTACGCGGTGGGTGGTCCTCGGCGCCGCGCGGGGAGCGTGATGCGGCGGTGATCGGGCCCGGCCGGGCCGCTGCCCTCGGTGCCTGCCGTGCCGGGCGGCCGGGTGCCGTCCGTGGTGCGGTGTGCCGGTTGAACCCGGCTTCCGGCGCGGGCGGGTGGTTGGGTGCCGACCGGTGGGCGGTGTGCCGGCCGGGCCGGGCCGAGGTTCCCGGGGTTTGACGCTGTCCGGGGTGGACGGCCGTCCCGGGCAGCCGCCCGGTGCCTTGTCGTGCCGTGCCGTTTCGGGCGGTTGGGTGCCGTCCGTCGTGCGGTGTTTCCGGTCGAACCGGGCTGCTGCCCTGGGTGGTTGGTTCCCGGGGCCGGCGGCTCTGCTGTGTTCGGGCGGTTGGGTGCCGCCCGTGGTGCGGTGTTTCCGGTCGAACCGGGCTGCTGCCCTGGGTGGTTGGTTCCCGGGGCCGGCGGCTCTGCTGTGTTCGGGCGGTTGGGTGCCGCCCGT
>NZ_JBHVRT010000007.1:294327-297558 GCF_042885555.1 Kitasatospora sp. NPDC058048
GGTGCGGTGTTTCCGGTCGAACCGGGCTGCTGTCCCGGGTGGTTGGTTCCCGGGGCCGGCGGCTCTGCTGTGTTCGGGTGGCTGGGTGCCGTCCGTGGTGCGGTGTTTCCGGTCGAACCGGGCTGCTGCCCTGGGTGGTTGGTTCCCGGGGCCGGCGGCTCTGCTGTGTTCGGGCGGTTGGGTGCCTGTCGTGCCGGGTGGCTGGGTGCTGCCCGGTGCGGTCGGTGGGGTGGGTCGGTTGTCCGGCCGGGGTGGGGTGTTCGGTCGGCCGTTGTTGTGGGTGGCCGGGGTGGTGTCCGTGATGGGGTGTGCCGGCCGGTCCGGGTGGTGGTGGCGGGTGGTTGGTGCCGTTCGGGCGGCGGCCCGGGCCGCGGGCCGTGGTGTTTGTGGTTGCGGGTGGCCGGGTGCTGACCGGGGGCGGGTGGTTGCGTGCGGGTGCGGTGTGTTGTGGGTCAGGTAAGCGTGTGTCTCGCAAGCGGTGCGCAAGGCAGTGGGGGCCGGGTGGGTTGCGGGCCGGTTGCGTGGGAGCGGGTTTCATGCGGTTTCGGCAAGACGCACGGCTTCCGGGGTTCGTCCCCGGGGGGTGCTTCGGTTCCCGGCCGGCGTGTTGTGCGCCGGTGCGGGGGTTGTGGGCGCTGTCGCCGTTGTGTTCCCGGTGTTGTCGGTGCCGGCTGTCCCGCCTGCCCGTCCCGCCCGCCTGCCTGTCCGTCCCGCCTGTTCGCCCGTCCGTCCGCTCGTCCGCTCGTCCGCTCGTCCGTCCGTCCCGTCTGTTCGTTCGCTTGTCCCGCTTGTCCGTGTGTTGTGTTCGTGTCTGTCGGCCGGCCTGTTGTCGGTGTTCCTGATCGTTCCTGCCCCCCGGTTCTTCGGTTCTTCGGTTGTGTGTGGTGTGTTCCCGGGGGCCGGGGGCCGGGGGCCGGGGGTGCGGGGAGTGCCGGGGCCGGGGGTGCGGGGGCGGGCGGGGCCCGTGGCGGGCGGCGGCGCGGGCGGCGGGTGCGGGCCGGGGGTGGTGGTGGTGTGTCGGCGGTGTTTTCTGTCCTGCTTCTTTCGATGCGTAGACGGCGTCCACCGTGTGGTGGGCGTGGAGAGGAACGATCACTGATGTCTCAGATCCCCACGATCGAGGACCTGGCCCAGCAGCTCCAGGCGGTCTCCGGTGCCCAGGAGATCGACGCGGACGCGGCGTTGCAGCACATCGCGGACGTCGACTCGCTGGACCTGATGGAGTGGCTGTACGGCTTCCAGAACCAGTACCCGCACATCCCGGCGGACGAGTCGCTGTTCGCGGACATCGACGACACCACGACGCTGCGCGTGGTCCACGAGCGGATCCTGGCGCTCGTGCCGGCCGCCGGTAACTGAGTCCGGGCGAGCGGCGGACCGGGAGAGGGAGAGGGGTCGCGTGGTGAGCGGTTTCGACGTCACCGGCTGGGGGATGTCGGTTCCCGAACGGGTGGTGACCAGTGCCGAACTCGCGCAGCGTTTCGGTGTGGACGAGCACTGGATCGTCTCGCGGTGCGGGATCCGTGAACGCAGGGCCGTGGGCCGGGGGCAGACCACGGCGTCGATGGCCGTGGAGGCCGGGCGCCGGGCGCTGGAACGCGCGGGGCTGACGGGTGCGGACATCGCGCATCTGATCGTGGCGACGGCGACGCCGGAGCAGCCCTCGCCGGCGACGTCGGCGTTCGTCCACGACGAGCTCGCGATCGCGGGCAGCGCGCACGACGTGAACTCCGAGTGCGCCGGGTTCGTGTACGCGCTGGTGACGGCGGCGGGCCTGCTGCGGATGGATCCGCGTCCGATCCTGGTGATCGGCTCGGACACGCACACGCTGACCGCGAACCCCGCCGACCGGGACCTGTCGATCCTGGTGGGCGACGGCGCGGGGGCGGTGGTCCTGCGGCCGGGCGCGGTGGACCGGATCCGGGCGTGGAACCTGGGCGCGGACGGCTCGTGCAAGGACAGCCTGAAGGTCCTGGCGGGGGGTTCGCGGATGCCGACCACCGCGGACACCGTCGCCCGGGGCCTGCATTACGCGCAGATCAACGGCAACGAGATCTACCTGAACGCGGTGCGCTACACGGTGCGCACGATCCGCGAGACGCTGGAGCAGGCGAAGATCACGCCGGAGCAGGTCGACCACGTGGTGCCGCACCAGGCGAACATCCGGATCATCAACTCGGTGCTCTCCCACACCGGTATCCCGGCCGACCGGCTGGTGACGAACCTGGAGCGCTACGGCAACACCGCGTCGGGGTCGATCCCGATCGCGTTGGCGGAGGCGCTGGACGCGGGGCGGATCAAGGACGGTGACACGGTGCTGCTGGCCGGGTTCGGCGCGGGCATGACGTGGGGTTCGGTCCTGCTGACGTGGGGAGGGGTGGCGCGGTGAGCGGCAGGGACGTCTTCGGTGTGCGGCCGCCGTCGCCGGTGGCGCTGGTCACCGGTGCCTCCGGGGGGCTGGGCAGTGAGCTGGCGCTGGCGCTGGACGCGGCGGGCTGCCGGGTCGCGGTGCACTACAACAGCTCGCGCGAGGGCGCGGAGAAGGTCGCAGCCCGGCTCGTCAACGAGCACGTGCTGGTCACCGGCTCGGTCGCGGACTGGGACGCGGTCGGCGCGATGTACGAGGAGATCAGGGCGGCGCTGGGGCCGGTGGACGTGCTCGTCAACAACGGGGCGATCCGCAAGGACGCGCTGATGGCGATGCAGGATCCGGCGCAGTGGCGGCAGGTGATCGACACCAATCTCGTCGGCTCCTTCCACACCGCGCGCGCGTGCGTGCCGGCGATGCTGCGGGCGCGCTGGGGGCGGGTGGTCAACATTGTCTCCCCGTCGGCGCTGATCGCCACCGCCGGGCAGACCGCCTACTCGGCGTCCAAGGCCGGGCTGATCGGGCTGACCCGTACCCTCGCGGCGGAGTGCGGGCGCAGGGGGGTGACCGTCAACGCGCTGTCACCCGGCTTCATGATCACCGGGATGACGGACACCCTGCCCGAGCACGTCGTGGCGGGCATGCGCGAGAAGGTCCCGGTGCCGCGGTTCGTCACCCCGCGCGAGGTCGCCCGCTCGATCACCCTGTTCCTCGACCAGGACTGCATGACCGGTCAGGTCATCAGCATCGACTCCGGGGCCTCCATCACCTGAACACCACCCGGGGGGCGGGCGGCCGCCGGCCACCCGCCCCCGGCCGCCGCCCGCCGGCCGCCCCGGGCCTGTGCCACCCCGTGTCCGGGG